>NZ_JBFEFL010000002.1 GCF_040717445.1 Qipengyuania sp. JC766
GGGGCCGGTAGCGGAGCAGAGGGGGCGCAGGTCGTCCTCCGGGGCGAGGAAACAACCGTCGCCGAACCGCCTGCCAGCAGCGGTAACGCCACCGGGACCCGTACGCTCGCCCGGTCGAACGATACCGGTCTTGCCCTCCCCGGCGCACCACCGATCGCCGCAGTCACAGATGCGCAGTTCGATGCCTTGAGCGGCCGTGTTGCCACCCTCGAAGGCCGGGTCGACCAGCTCGATTTCCAGCTGCAGGAGCTCGACGAGTTCACCCGCGGCGGCATCGCGGCGGCGATGGCTTTCGGCGGCACCATGATCGTGCCGGACTCCAATGTCTCGGTCAGCCTCAATGCCTCCACTTTCGGCGGCGAGCAGGGCTTCTCCGGCGCGGTCAGCGCACGCATTTCGCCGCGCATCTACGTCTCCGCCGGCGTTGCCGGATCCACCGCCGACGATACCACCGGCGGACGGGTGGGCGTCGCCTTCGGGTTCTGATCGGTCCCGACCCCGGGGCGGCGCGTTGTGCCGTCCCGGGGCCCCCGACAATCGAATTTTGGATCCACCGATACCGATACTGGGGAGCTTTGCTTAACCGATTGGGTTGCTCGCCTGCGGTTTGCTGACGTGTCCGCGGCGCGGACCCGCTTCCATCGCGCGAGGATGCGCGGCGACAGCTAACCGTGCGTGCTGGCCGCCTGCCAGTCGGCAATGGCGTCGATCGGGAACAGCAGCATGACGATGGTGAGCACGAGGCCGTCGCGCACCACCAGGCTGACCACCAGTTCTGCAATCACCGCCAGCGCCACGGTCACCTTCACCGGCAAGCGCAGCGCCAGCCAGAAGCCGAACGCCATCCAGCCGATATCGGCAGTCGAATTGAGCACGCTGTCGCCCGAATAGCCGAAATTGGCGGTGACCGAGCGGAACCGGTCGATCACGAAGGGCGTGTTCTCGAGCACCTCCCACGCCGCCTCGATCAATACGGCGAGCGGCAGGCCCCAGCGCACGGCCTTGCTGCCGCCCGGCTCGCGGCGCGCGAACAGCCACCAGCCCAGCGCGTAAAAGATCATCCCGTGGATGATGTGGCTGGGCGTGTACCAGTCGGCGATATGCTGGCTGTTGCCGGCATCGTTTATCCGGCCGTGCCACAGTTTCACATAACCGCATTCGCAGATCGGCGGACGGTCCATCGCCAGGAGGATCCCCACCGCGACAATCGCGATGACGATCGACACGAAGGCCGTGCGGCGGTCGGGTATCAGGACTCCCATCGACGCGACGGGGTGCAATGGAACGGCCTTCCCCGCAAGCCGAAACGCGCTCTCCTAGTCGAAGCTGTCCCTGACCTTCTTGCCCGCCTTGAGGCCGAGCACGAGAAAGACCGCGAAAAGCACCAGCGCGATCACGGCGAGGACGATGGCGATATCCACCAGCGTGCCGGCGAGACCGCCGAAACCGAGGATCGCCGCGACGGCGGCCACGAGGAGGCAAATGAGAGCGAGCTTGATCATGACAGTTTGAATGGCCGAGCGCGTTGGCCGTTCCGACCGGGAAGGCGACGCGCGAACCGTTTAAGACCGGTTCAGCCGGGCTCGTGCCTGTTGGCAGGTGTACCACGGACACTTGCTCCGACACATATTTTGCGGGCAGGCAATGGTCCGATGCCCTCGCGCGCCCCGCGCCGCCCAACGACCGGAGCCACGATGACCGAATTTCCCACCTCCCCGTCTCAGCATGAGCGCGGCAAGCGCAATGCCTTCACGCGTTTCCTGGATGGCGTCGAATGGCTGGGCAACCTGCTGCCCCATCCGGTCACGCTGTTCGCCCTGCTGGCGCTGGGAATCGTGCTGCTGTCCGGGGTGTTCGGGTGGATGGGCCTGGCGGTGGTCGATCCGCGACCGGCGGGCGCGCCGGGCGTGGCCGAAGACGGGATGATCCGCGCGGTCAGCCTGGTGAACGGGGACGGGATCAGGCGCATCTTCACCGGACTGGTCGACAACTTCACCGGCTTCGCGCCGCTGGGCGTTGTGCTCGTCGCGATGCTGGGCGTGGGCGTGGCGGAAAAGTCCGGCCTGCTGAGCGCCGCGGTGCGATCCATGGTGCTGGGCGCCCCGCCCAAGCTGGTTACCGTGGCCATCGTGTTCGCCGGGATCATTTCCAACACCGCGTCGGAAGTCGGCTATGTCGTCCTGATCCCGCTCGCAGGCGCGATCTACTATGCGCTGGGCCGACACCCGCTGGCCGGCATGGCCGCGGCATTCGCCGGCGTATCGGGCGGATACAGCGCCAATCTGCTGATCGGGACGATCGATCCGCTGCTGGCCGGGATCACGCAGGAAGCAGCGCAGCTGATCGATCCGGATTACCGGGTGCTGGCAACGGCGAACTGGTACTTCATGTTCGCTTCGACCTTCCTGATCACGGCGATCGGCAGCCTCGTCTCGATCTACATCGTCGAACCGCAACTGGGTGCATACGACAAGGCGAAAGCCGATCCCGACGTGCTGGACGAAGGCATGATGACGCCGCTGGACAATACGGAGCGCAAGGGTCTGCGCTGGGCCGGGCTGGCGATGCTCGCGGTCTTCGCCCTGATGGCCCTGACGCTGTGGCCCGAATGGGGAGTCCTGCGAAACGCGGAGACGGGGGACCGGATGGACTCCCCGTTCTTCGACGGCTTCGTCGTCTGGATCCTGATCTTCTTCGTCACGATCGGCTATGCCTATGGCCGCGCGGCAAAGACCATGAAATCGGACCGGGACGTGATCGACGCGATGGCGGGCGCCCTGTCCTCGCTCGGCCTCTATATCGTGCTGGTCTTCTTCGCGGCGCAGTTCGTGGCCTTTTTCGGCTGGACCAACCTGGGGGGCATCACCGCCGTGACCGGCGCCCAGTTCCTTGTGGACACGGGACTGACGGGCCCGGTGGTGTTCTTCCTCTTCATCCTGCTGTGCGGGCTGATCAACCTGTCGCTCGGCTCGGCCAGCGCGCAATGGGCGGTGACGGCACCGATCTTCGTGCCGATGCTCATGCTGATCGGATACTCGCCCGAAGCGATCCAGGCGGCCTACAGGATCGGGGATTCGACAACCAATGTCATCACGCCGATGATGAGCTATTTCGGGCTGATACTGGCTTGGGCGACGCGGTACCAGAAGGACCTTGGCGTCGGTACGCTGATCGCGATGATGCTGCCCTACTCCATGTTCTTCATCACCGCGTGGAGCGTGTTCTTCTACGTGTGGACGTTCGTGATCGGCCTGCCCGTCGGCCCCGGATCGCCGACCTATTATCCGGGATAGGACTGCAACCCCTCCGGCGCGGGCCTGAGCGCACGAGTCGGAATGCCGCGAGCATGGCAGGATGCTCGATCTACGCCCGCGTCGGAAATTTATTTGGCGCGTGAGACGCGCAGGCGATTTCTTCGGCGAGGTGGCTTGCCTATCACCGTATTAACCTTTAATAAAGTCAGCTCGCACCAAGATACCGATAGTTTATCGGTGGTAAACATGCTCATACGTACAAATATATATACGAGCAACTAGGCGGCATTACCCAATTTAGCTTTGTTATAAAAAAGCATTCAGATATTTTTTACTGATTATATAGACGATTATTCACGTTGAAATGAACGGATCGCGCCCTCTGGCCCGATCTGCAAACGTGGAGAAATCGCATGTCGAATATCTCGAAGATCGGTCTACTGCTCGCTGGCGCCGCAAGCATCGCGGTCGTCTATCCTGCCGAGGAAGCTTCGGCGCAGGAGTGCGTACTCGACATCAACAGCAATTTGCTCGGCAGCCTGCTCGGCCTCGACGTCGATTTGCTGTGCGAGGGCGGCGGGGAAGACTCCACCATCCTTGGTGAAGGGGCCGAGGCCGATGGCGATGATTCCACCGCGATCGGCACGGATGCGAACTCGTCCGGCGACAACACCGTGGCGGTCGGTTCCGACAGCAGCGACGATGCAGATCTGGACGGCGCTACCGCGGCCGGAAACAATTCGACCGCCGTCGGCGTCGATGCGACGGCCGGCGCCGTCGGATCGGACAATGCCAGCGCCTACGGCTTTCAGGCCGATGCCCTCGGCGCGAACTCGACCGCGATCGGCGCCCTTGCCGGTGCCACTGCGACCAACGCGACTTCGCTCGGCTACGAGGCGCTCGCCGATGCCGAGAAAAGCACGGCTCTGGGCACGGGGTCGCAAGCCCTCGGCTCCAGCGCCACGGCGGTCGGCTATCAGGCCAGCGCCACGCTGACGGACGCGACCGCTCTGGGACGCGATGCCGCGGCAACCGGTGTGGGTTCGACCGCGCTCGGTGCGGCCAGCGCTGCTTCGGGTACCAATGCAGTGGCGCTCGGCAACGACGCGGATGCGCTCGCCGATCAGGCGATCGCCATCGGAAACGCCGCATCCGGCGCGGGTGAAGGTGCCATCGCTATCGGTGGCGACGCGGACGACGCGGACGGGCTAGGCGCGGTTGCCGATGCGACGGACGCCATCGCCATCGGACGCGATACCTTTGCCGATACGGCCGGCGTCGCCATCGGGCGGGGATCCTCGGCAGCCGCCGACACCGTCGCCCTGGGCCGCGATGCGTCCGCCTCGGCAGCCAATTCGGTCGCGCTGGGCGCAGGTTCGATCGCCGACCAGGCCGATACGATCTCCGTCGGGGCGGCAGGTGCCGAACGACGGATCGTCAACGTGGCCGCGGGCGTGGACGATACCGATGCGGTCAACATCTCGCAGCTCAACGAAGCGGTCGCGATGCTGGAGAACCCGTTCCTCGAAATCAACGGAATCGGTGCGGACGCGTCGGCAACGGGCGCGCAATCGGTAGCATTGGGCGTGGCGGCGAACTCGGGCGGCGAGAGTGCCGTGGCGATCGGTCAGAATGCCAACTCGTCCGGCCAGTCGGCACTGGCCTTCGGTACCGAAAGCGCCGCGTCAGGCCAGTTCGGCGTCGCAATCGGTCAGCAGACCATCGCAGCCGGACAGAATTCGACCGCGATTGGCCGCCAGTCCCAAGCGCTCCAGCGAAGCGACACGGCCGTCGGGTCCGCTGCGCGGGCCGAAGGTATCCAGTCGACCGCAATCGGACGCAACGCGATCGCGACAGGCGGTAATAGCAACGCCATTGGAGCCTTCTCGGTCTCGTCGGCACTTAATTCCTCTGCCTTCGGCACCGGTGCAGTGGCAAGCGGACGCAATGCCAATGCAGTCGGGCGGCTAGCGATTGCCGCTGCAGACAATGCGACGGCCATCGGAACCTTTGCGGAAGCGAACGCCATGGACTCTCTGGCTGTCGGCCTTCTCGCCAATGCTGGAGGCATCCAGGCGACGGCATTCGGCAACAGGGCATCGGCTTCATTCGCCAACAGCTTCGCCCTCGGCTACCTCGCGACCGCCACCCGCGCCAACCAAATGATGCTG